>DASVQP010000116.1 GCA_036389135.1 Longimicrobium sp. | reverse complement strand
CCGCGCAGATGGCGAGGAGCGACGCGAAGAGCTTGGTACGCATGGTCTAAACCCTCTCGTGTGGGTGGTCCCTCCAAAGCGCCAAGGGGGCGCAGGGAGAAGCTACCTTAGGCACACGGATCACGCCACCTAGCACGGGGAGACCGAACGCGCCACTCGGCACGGGTTCGTTTCTCTTCTCCGCGAGTTCAATCGGTGCGGATGGGCACTCTGTCTACTCTGGTCGTGTCAACTGAGCGCGAGCGGCCAGGTTGCTCCATTTCCCGACAAGTCGCACGGACTACCCTTCTCGCATCACAGACGCCGATATTCGAGTGCGCTCCAGGAGGAGCGGGGCCGCACCTTTTCTGCCTCCGCACCGGTGACGATTCATTATGACGCAACCTTGCGAGCGCCCCGATTGTGTGGCCGCAACGGACCACTGCGATGACAGCTCCGGTGCTCCGCTCAGTAACGATGCGCGGTCGGCTGCGCTGTCCGGCGTACCTGAGAATTCCCCTCCGTCCGTGCCACGTTCACTTCGCCCGGGTGGCGTCGTGACGTCCGGTGGTTAACCGTCGCCGCGGAGTGCTCAGGCACGTCGTCCGTCGCACCACGCTGGCCCGATTCAGCAGTAGCTGGCGTGCCGGAATGCGCGGCTCGCACCACGAACATCACGCTGACCAGATCATGCAGAACGCCGACTCGCAGGAGCCCCGTCGCATCTCAGGCAAGCGCGCACCCGCTGCAACGCGCCACAGCCGGCCACGGCTGTGGTGCGTCCCCCCGCCGCTCACGCGCGAGCCGGACGAGGGCCCCCCTGGCTTACGCGTCCTGCAGGAGTGTCCGGGCGACGCCGGTCTGGTACTCTGGCAGGTGCTCCGCGACGTGCTCCTTTGGTCCGCAACTGATCCTGCGTTGCGCGGTGGCCTGTTCGACGCAAATGCGGAAGCTGGGCGAGCCGCGCTTTCGTCCCGGGTGAATTTCGATGAAGACGTTCGGGGCGCGGTGGCGGCCCTGGCGGCCGTGGCCGCGCGCCCGTCCGGCGTGGGCGCCGACGCGATCACCGCAGCGTGCAGAGAGATTTCCCGATGGGCTGCACGACGGGGGTGGGGCGGGACGGCCGTGGCATTCGCGGAGGCCGCCGCGCTCGCCGACCCTGCCTCCGGGGCACTTGCGGCGGGAGCAGGGGCCGTGGCTCTCCGGTTCGGCAGTCACAACAGGGCTGATGCCTACTTGCGTCGGGCGGTGGGACTGGCCCGGCGTGGGGCAGAGTGGGAGGCATACGCGGAGGCACTCCTCGGCCTGGCTGAACTCCACGAGGCCAAGGGCAATGGCGAAACAGCGCGCCCGTTTCTTTTGCGAGCGTGTCGGTTCGCACGCCGGTTCGGTCTACGACAGACCCGCGGCCGGGCGGCGTATGGCCTGCTGCGCCTTGGAACGGCCGCGGCGGACGTGCAGGAGGTCGAACGCTACCTGGACATCGCCGTCCGGGCGTTCGGCCGCCAATCGGCCGAGCAACGCGCGGTGCTGCGGCACGTAGCACAGTTCTGGATCGCGAGTGGCGACCCCACGCGGGCCATTCCGGTGCTGCTCAGCCTCCGGGCTGCAATCGAATCGCCGGAGACGCGGCTTGACACGGCCGTCCTCCTCGTCCGTGCTACGGCCGGAAGCGAGCACCGAATCGCCTTCGAGGAGGCGTGGGAGCGCGCCAGCTCGCTCGCGGACGCGGCAGGTGAGACGTTGGCGAGGGCGGGCGCGTTCATGGACCTTGCTCGCGCAGCGCACGCTGCAGGCGAGCGGGGGCGAGCCGACTACGCGGCGCGCCGGGCGGCCGACGCGGCCGATCAGCTCGGGCTGGGCGAAGTCGCGGCGGAGGCCAGGCTGCTTGCCAGCCAACACCGTGGGGATGTGGCCCGGTGAGGGTGCAGCGACGGCCCGTTCTCGTGCTCCACGACGAGCCGCGTCTCCACCAGCGGGTTCGTTCGCTCCCGCCACAGGAGTTTGAATACCGCGCCGTGCAGGGTTGGTCGGATCTTATCGCCCAAGTGGAGGAAGCTCCTCCTTCCGCTCTCGTGGTGGTCGGCCCGTACGTGGGAACCCATCCGCGGCTCGGGATCGCCCCCGAGTTGCAGACGCTGCTCCTGGAGTTCCCGAGTACCGCGGTGATCGCGGCCCTGGAGGTCTCGGAAGGCGCGGGGGGGGACCTCAAGCTGCTCGGGAAGCTGGGCGTGGTGGATGTGATCTCCCTGGGGCACGATGACACGCTCCAGGCGATGGTCGCGCGCTTCCGCACCTCCCAGGGAGCGCCGTTGCGCGCGTTGCTGGAGCAGGTGCTGCCCGCTGAGCTGCCGGGCCGCGCCCGTGCCATACTGGACGCTGCGGCGGCGGTAGTAGCCGTCAGCGGCGGTGCGAGCGATCTGGCAGGCCGATTGGGACTCTCGCGCCGGACGCTCCTCCGGTGGTGCCTCCGCGCGGGACTCCCACCCCCGCGCCGGCTGCTCGCATGGATGCGCATCCTCCTGGCTGCCGAGATGCTGGATGACCGAGGCCGCCGAGTGCTCTCTGTGGCCCAGGCCACCGGCTACTCCTCAGACTCGGGCCTCCGCCGCGTGATGCTCACCTTTGTCGGAAGCAATCCCAGCGCGCTGCGAAAGCGTGGAGCATTCGCCGCGGCGGCCAAGCAGTTCCTGCGCGAACTATCGCGGCACAGGTCGCGGAGCGCGCGTGAGCGGCACTGACCCGCGCCTCGAATGACACCATCACGGGCCCATATCGGTCCGCAAAACGCGCTGGGCCGAACGCAGGTGACTTTCCGCCTCTGGCACCGCGACGGTGCACCTGTGCGTCACTCTGTGGCGGACGGCGACGCGTTTTCGCTGGTACGGGACGAGTAAATCGAGCACGTCGTATAGGCTTGCAGTCTTCCCCCCAGTTTCGGTGAGCCATGCTCGACTCTGCCGTAGCGAAGATCGACGCGAGGACCACTAAGTTCCTCGCGCTCCGCTTCTTGAGGGAGCAGGCACTGGCTGACCGCGGTTGGCGCCGCCGAGGCGTACGCGGTTGGCACAGCAGCGAGGAGGTTGAGATTGGGGTTGGCGTCTACCTGGTGGACGTGCTGCCGCGGGTGGCGAGGCAGGGTTGGGTGGATCGGGTGGACATCCGTGAACAGGGACGAAAACGTCCTGTGTGGTTGTACCGGCTATCCGAACCAGGCGCGCGCGAGCTCGCCGCGTGGGAGGGGACGGAGGTCCCCGCTGCGTGGCGTACGCCCGAAAACTCGGATTCGGAGGCGGGGGCGCTCTATGTGCCCGTGCGCGCGTGGGGCGCGCTGGAAGTCCTGAGGCGGTATGCACAGGCGGGGGTCGGGCCGCGCAGGTGGGGAGCGCACGGGTGGATGAACGCCCTGGAAATCACGCGTCATGGAGCCCTGCTGCTCTGCAACGAGGAACTCCCGTGGCTGATCGCCCGCCGCCTGGTGGAGCGGCGGCACGCAGTTCTGGAGGGTCGACGGCGTCCTGCATACTTCTATCGGCCAACTGCGATTGGTATGGCTGCGGTGGTGGTCGACGCGGCACGCGCCGGTATTGCCGCTCCCACCCATGTCCAGCTCGCGTTGGACTCAACGCGACTGTCCACCCATGAGGCTGAACTGGCGTGGGCCCCGGTGCTTGCGGTGGAAACCCGCACCCGGGTTCAACTCTGCGTGGGTTTGGGCCCCAGAGTAGACGGAATGGACACAATGGACACGCGGCGAGAACCCGCGGAATGAGCGCTCGGGAAGAACGCCGGGTACTTGAGCGAGCGCGTGTCGCCGAGCGCCGTCGAGCGGCGCTCCGCTGTGCGCTTCGAACGATCCCGCAGCGCCTGCTCGCGGGGTTGGTCGGAGTCTCCCGCGGCAGTTTACGGAAGTTCTTGGACGGGTCGACGCCCAGCCGGGTGGCGCGTCGGCGTATCCGGGAATGGTGCGCCGACCGGCCCGAGCCTGATACCGCACCCGGTGTGGTCGCGCTCCACCTGCTCACTTCCGACTTTCGAGCGTTTCAGCGTGCGTGGGCACGTCGACACCTGGTTGAATTCTTAATCCGCCTGCACGAGGAGTCGGGACAGCACCCGCAGCCCTGGCTGATGGAAGAACGCGGGCCACAGACCCGGCGCACCGTGCTCCGCCCGCGGGGCCGCTGACACGCACCAACGGCCCGATGGCCCGGCTGGGAGCCCTACTTGATCAGGAGAGATGCGCTACTACTACCAGGACAGCCATACGACCTTGTACCACGCGGACGCGCGCGACGCAGCGGATGCCATCCCTCACGTGGATCTCCTCCTCACGGACCCGTCGTACGGGCACCACTTCACCAGCAACCGGGTGCGCGGGCGGAAGCTCCGACCTGTGCGTAACGATGGGATTCGACAGTCGGTGAGGCTCTATCGGCAGGTACTACCGCTGATCCAGGCGGAGCACGTCCTCTGGTTCTGTCATTGGAAGGCGTACGCTGACGTTTCCGACATCGTCGGGCAATACTTTCGCCAGCGCGGGCTCCTAATCTGGGACAAAGGGCATCCGGGTTTAGGAGACAAGGAGCACCCGGGGACCGACTACGAGTTCATCGCCTCTGCGGGTGACGGAAAGCTCAACGTCAAGCGGGGCGGGAGCATCATTCGCGGTTACAAACCGGTGCCCCCGAAGCGGCGCCGTCACATCCACGAAAAGCCAATCGCGCTTGGCCGGCACCTGCTCAGCATGTTCGGCGCGAGCAGCATGGCGGACACGTTCTTCGGGAGCGGGAACTTCCTCGTGGCGGCTAAAGAACTGAGTATTGCGGCGTATGGGATCGACTTGGAGGAGCAGAACTGTGAAACGGCCGCGCGTGCGCTAGAAGCTACTACGGCTGGAGAGGTGGATTCCTTCCGGTACCCCGAACGAGGCACACTTCACCCAGTGCGGTCGCTGCGGCGTCGCGCCGTGGAGGCATCACGGCTGCCAACCCCCGTCGCGCCTGCCCGGCCGAGCTGAACGGCTGGAGCGACCCCGGCGAATCATGACTGCATCGCGGGAACCGGGTGGAGACCGCCGCGGCGTCTCGCAGGACACCCCCCTTTTTCTCTGAGGGTTGGCTACGGTCTCTCAACGACTGGCTGCGGGAGAAGAACGGAGGCGGCCAGCGAGATGGCGCCCGCCGGCCGCTGCGATTTCGGCGGGCGTCGTTCCACGCGCCCCGCTAGTCGGATTCCCGCACGACGGCGAGCGCGGGTTTGTCGTACCGCAATCCGAGGAAGCGCGGAAAGCGCATCTTCCCGTCGGGCGTCCAGCAGTCGAATTGCACTTCGGCGAGCACGCGCGGCGTCACCCAGACCGGCCGACGGTCGGTCTTCGGCGCGACGGAGAAGGGGCACTCGGCCTGTACGAGCGGGTCGAGCACGTCCCGCACCGCCGCGAGGGATTTCGCGGCGAAGCCTGAACCCACGTCGCCGGCATACACCAGCTTCCCGTCGGAGTAGTAGCCGACCAGGATCGCGCGCAGATGGTCACGACGGTCGGACTCGGTGAAGCCGGCAATCACGAACTCCTGGCGCAGCGTCGGTTTGTACTTCACCCACGCCGAGCTGCGCTTCCCCGGGAGATACCTGGAGTGAGCCTGCTTCGCGATCACGCCCTCCCACCCTTCCGCGTGGGCGCGCGCGTGCATCAGGTCGGCGTCGTCGGAGTGGTCGGCGATGCGGAGCTGCGGGCCCACGCGCGAAGCAAGCAGCTCTTCGAGCGCGGCGCGCCTCGCCGTCAGGGTGTCGTTGATCAGGGGCCGGGAGCCGAGCACGAGCAGGTCGAAAGAGACGAGCGCGGCCGGGGTCCGGATACGCAGGATCTTGATCCGGAACTTGTCCTGGACCCCGAGCCTGTGGGAAAGCGCGTGATAGCCCGCATATCCGTCGCTCAGGCACGCGACGAGCTCCCCGTCCAGGATGAGGTCGGCGCCCACCGCCGCGCGAAGCTCGGCGAGCGCCTCCACCACTTCCGGAAACTGCCTGCTGTAGTCGTGACCCTCGCGCGACAGGAGCTGTGCGGCATGGGCGGACGCGACGCCCAGGGCGCGCATCCCGTCGTACTTCGGCTCGTACCGCCATTCCGGACCCTGCGGCAGAACCGTCGCGGCCTCCGCGAACATCGGGGTGAAGCTCATCGTCTACGCCGCCGCCCGCTGGATCTGATCCACGGATGCCTGCAGCAGCGCGAAGAGGCTCGCGGCGGCGGGCTGCTCGGGTTCCGGCGACTCCTCGAACGGCGAGTCCCTGCCCTCGATCTTCGCTTCGATCAGCGCCTCCAGGTTGAGCCGGTACTGGTTCTTGTATCCCTCCGGCTGGAACTCGCTCGGCAGCGCGCCGACCAGCTGCCGGGCCATCGCCAGCTCGGCCGCGTTCGCCTCGCCGGCCGGGAAGGCGTACTCGCCCATGTCGACCAGCTCGTCGGGCCAGTGGAGGAGCTGGAGCACCAGCGCGTCCCCGATCACCCCGAGGGCGGAGATGTGCTGCTTGCTGCGAATGGTCACGCGCCCGATGCCGATGCGCGCGGACGCTCGGAGCGCATCCCGGAGAAGCACGTACGCCGGGCCGGCGTCTTTCGCCTGCGGGAGCACGAAGTACGGCTTGTCGAAGTACCGCGGGTCAAGAGCTTCGGCTGGGACGCACGCCTCGATCATGAACCGCTTGGAGATGTCCAGGGCGGCCGAGGCGAGATCGTCCTCGGTGAGGATGACATACTCTCCGCCCACGACCTCGTAGCCCTTCACGATCTTCTCGACCACTTCGCCGCCCGCCTTGCAGATGGTCCGCTGCTCGATGCGGCTCTTGTGCGCGGCGCACATCTGGCGCAGCGCGACGCGGTCGTCGCGGACCGCCGAGTAGATGCCGACGGGAACGTTGAGCAAGCCGATGCCGATCGTAAAACTGGCGATGCTTTTCGCTGCCATTTCGATTCTCCGGGGAACGCGAAACGCGGGCGGAGCGCCTGGGCTCCGGCCGCGATCTCATGAGAGGGATGCGCGGGTCGTGCTGCGCTGATCAGGCGGCGCGGCCGGCTCCGCGTCGGCCGGCTCGCGCCACTCCATCGCCTTCACGGCCTGGCACGCGGTGAGGGCGCGGAGCGCCGCGGCCACCCCCGGCCGGACGTATACGCGCTCGTCCTCGTCCTCGGCCTCGTCCGGCGCCGGCACGCTGGCCTGCGCGGTCCGCTGCTCGCCAGCGATGTGCTGCGCGCCGGCGTCCGTGATCCGGTAGACCCGTACCGGGGCGCTCGTCCCGGCGATCCGCGCGTCGTCGCGGCTCACCATGCCCGCCGCCATGAGGACTGCGATGTCCTCCTCCAGGGACGCGCAGCCGGTGCCGGTGTGCATCTCGGCCACCGCCGCCCAGCCGGCGACGCCACGCCGCTCGAATCCGCCCCCCCTTGCGCAATTTTGAGGAGGAACCGGAGGATCGCCGTGGCCAGGGTGGATGTCGAACGTGTCATGGGTGTCTGCCGCCCGGGCGAATGGAATTCGGACTCAGGGCCGCGGATTCGACCCCGCCCCGTTCCCTTTTCTGATCGGGGTCGGCCCGGCCGTCACCGGGAATCGCCTTCCGCCGCCCCGGGCGTCGGCGTCACGAGGCCACCGTGATCAGGCGCCGCCACCTCGGATCGAGGATCACCGGTTTCTTGCCGTCTCCTTCTCGCCGAGGAGCCGGCGGTGGCGGATCCGGCGGTGGCGGCATGCTGGGATCTTCCGCCACCTGGTCTAGCTCCCGTGCTTGCGATGGGGCTGCAGGCTGGCGAGGAACGCCCCCGCCGCGGTGTCGAAGGCGCGGGCCCGCCGGCGGAGGCGCGTGGGCGTCTCGCCCAGGAACGTCTGCATCACGCGCCGCAGCCCCGCGTCGGAGGAGTATCCGCACGCGAGCGCGACGGAGAGGACGGTGCGGCCTCGGTCGTCCAGGAGCTGCGCGGCCATGAGGATCCGGAGCCAGGCGAGGAGCCGGCGGGGCACCGGCAATCCGGACCGCTCGGTCCAGCGCGACAGTGTGCGGGCCCCCATGCGCAGCTCGGCGCTCAGGTCGCGGGCGTAGCCGCCGACCGCGACCACGTCTGCGGCGGCCTCGACGATCGCGCGCGCGCGGCCGGGCATATCCTCGGGCAGCAGCCGATCGAGAAGCACCTTCAGCGGGCGGGAGCGAGCCAGGCGAAGGCGCTCGCGGATGGCTTCCGGCGTGTCGTCGTGCCCGATCGCGATGATGTCGACGGCCCCCGCCTCGGCAAGCGCGACCAGGTCTTCGCCGCAGCCAGGCGTCACGCTCACCGCGGCGAGCACCGGGATGGATGGAAACTCCTCTACGAGCGTCTGAAGGGCGGAAATGCCCCTGCGTGGCGACTCTGCGAACGGGTCAACCATGACCAGGGCGGATGGGGGCGCGTCGTGGATGGCCTCGGTGAGCTGGTCCCAGTCCCGGACCGACCGGAACGAGTATTCGCGACCGGAAAGCTCGCGGATGGCCGCACGGAGATCCCGGTTCCCGTGCAACACGAGAACCGGGCGGGTAGCGATCTTCATGTGGTGTCGTGGTGGCGAGTGGGCTGGACGTGCTAGTGATGGTTCCGGGTGGGTCAGGGCCGCGGCGCCCGCTGCAGCCGCGCGGCCTCTGCGCGGATCGCTTCCAGCCTGCCGTGCGGGTTGCGGCCGGGGATGGCGGCCAGTACGGCGGCGACGGTCTCCGCGACCTCCGCCGACTGGACGGAGCCCGCGGTATCCGCGGCGACGACGAACTCGTCCCACTCGGCGTCGAGGCTGTCGGTGTCGCCCAGGACTGCCGCCGCACGCACGGCGAGGCCGGCCATCGCCAGCTCGGATGCGTGTGCTCTTTCGACGCGCCGCTCGCGGGAAACGGCGAGGACGCGTGCGTACTCTCTCGCTTCCATGAGCGCCCGTGCCACCTGCAGCCGTACTTCGGCGGAACGAGCGTCCCCGGAGTCGAAGCTGCGCAGGGCGAGGCGGGCCAGGCGGTCGGCGGCGACCGGATCCCCGTTTCGCAACGCGGCGCGGAGGAGCCCGGTCGCGGCGCGTGCGCGCACCTCACGGCCGAGGCTCTTCCGGCGGAAGACGAGCATCGCCCGGCGGTAGTGCCTGTGCGCCCGCGCGAAGTCGCCTGTGCCCTCCGCATGATCGGCAAGGTCCGCGTACACCTGGGCATAGGTCATCCAGTCCCCGGCGCGGCGTCCTAGCGCGATCGCGCGCTTCAGCCAGGCCATCGCCTGCGGGACGAGTCCGCAGCCCAGCGCGTGAAGCCCGACGTCGCGGGCGAGCGTGGCGGATGCAGGGTGAGAGCGGGCGGCCGTCTCGGCGAACAGGAGAGCGGTGCGGGGCGCGTGGGGTCGAGCCCAGGTCGCGATTGCCCGGCAGGATTCCGCTGCACGGGTCGGACGGATGTCCGCCAGCACCTCGCACAGCGCGCGGATGTGGGCGGCCACGGGCTCCGGGAGAGCGACCTTCTCGAACGCGCGCAGGCCAGCGAGCCGGAAGAGCCCCGCGCGGCGCTCGGGCGCGACCGTGACGCACAGCTCGAGGTCGCGGTAGAGGAGCCAGAGGAGGATCCGGAACGAACCGGTGAGCTCGGTCAGGATCTCGGTGCCGCGGATGAACTGCCGGGCGGGTCGAGGGGTCGCGGGTGGAATGATCCACGGGCGCGATCGCCGGTCGGTCGGCTGCTTGGGGGTCATTGCTCGTCAGGTGCGTGAAAGGTGGGAGCGCGGCGCGGTGGGCCTGTTCACCGCGTCACCCTGCCCCTTTTCTCCCTTCGGGGTTCGGATCGTCCCCGCTTCCCAGTGCGGGGCCATCGGCGGATGAGTCCCACGCGTAGATGGTGCGCATGCCGGCCGGGTCGAGCGGTGCCCGGCGGGAG
Source organism: Longimicrobium sp. (assembly GCA_036389135.1). Classification (NCBI taxonomy): domain Bacteria; kingdom Pseudomonadati; phylum Gemmatimonadota; class Longimicrobiia; order Longimicrobiales; family Longimicrobiaceae; genus Longimicrobium; species Longimicrobium sp. Next base: position 9,413 of record DASVQP010000116.1, on the reverse strand, counting down.
TCATGGACCACGACGAACGTGGTCCCGTCCCGGTGGAAGGCGGCAGCGGCCGACTGGCCCCCGCGCTCGTCCTCCAGCTGGCCGCGGATCCGCGCCCACGCGTGAGGAAGCGGCAAGCCCGTGCGCCCCATCGTCCTGATCGTCCGCTGGACCGCGGCGCCGGAATACGGGCTTGTGCCCGGCGGGTTCGGGTGCGCCGCGGCGAACCTGGCCAGTTGGGTCGGGCGCGGGCGCCAGGTGCGCGGTGCGGAGCGCGGCCGCGATCGCGCCGGCGGAGCCAGGCTGCGCCGTCGCGTCATATACCAGGACCGTGGTGGCCGCCGCGGTCGTGAGCCCCAGCCGCCGGGCGAGCGCGGCCGCGCGGCCGGCATCGTGGGCGGCGGGCCTCCATGCGCGCGCGACGGGTACCGAAGGAGTGTCATCCATGTTCGGCGGAAGACTGGAGGTTCACGCGCCGTTCGGGAACAGCCCGGGAAGTTCGGCGGCCGGCTCGCGGAGCCAGATTTCAGCGCCGCCTGCATCATCCCGATCTCGGCGCCCCCAACGGTGACGCGGACGTAGCCGGGAAACAGGCCATGAACCGCGATTCGGTACGTCGCTCCCATGGCGAGGTACACCTCGCCCGCCTCCTCCTCGAACACCGCCAGCGAGAGGTTGCTCGCCCACCCGCGAAGCTGCCGGGCGCGGTCGGGCGTCATCCTGCGGTCGTACGGCAGGATCGGTGTGTCCGGGCGGATCAGCCCGTGCTCGGCCGAGAGGATTCGGATCCCCACGTCAGTCGGCCACGCGCCTCGCGCGAGCAGCCCCTTGCAGACGCGGAACAGGTTCCCGTGGTAGACGTGCCACGCGGGGAGTGGGACGACTCCGCGAGCCTTGCGCTCAGAGCAGGCGAGGATCAGCAGCCTACGGTCCGCCGATCCGCGGCAGCAGACGTCCCGGCACCATCGCGCGAACACAAAGCTCGGATCGTAGGGCGCGCCGCATCGCTCGCAGCGTGGTTCCTCGGACCAGAGGATTCGCCCACCCTCCCGCAGGAAGGGCTCTCCGCCCGCGCCGCGAAGCGTCCGCGCCGGCGGCCGGCCGGCGGCGGCGCCCGGGCGGCAGAGGCGTGCCAGCGTCGGGTCGGCGAGACTGGGGTGGCGGAGCTCCCGCGCGCTCACCAGGATACCGCTGCGGCGCCGGCCCCGGCGAACACCGGTTCGGCCACGTCTTCCTCCGCCCCCAGCGGGAGGGAGAGCGACGCGGCCGCCATCGCGCGGGAGTGGAGCTGCGTGGCGACGTGCTGGAGCGAGCCGATCGCGTAGTCGACCTGCTGCGCCGCCCGCTCGAACCGCGCGGCGTCGCTGTCTCCCTCGGCGCCCTCGGTCAGCTCGATGACCAGGAAGTCCGCCAGCGCGTCCCCGGACGTGTGCGCGCGAGCGGCGTCGTATCGGAGCGTGGGACTGCCGAACAGGGGACAGACGGTTGCGTAGGCCTGCAGGGCGGCGGAGGTCACCGCCTCGGCCGCGGACGCGCCGCCGGATGTCGGTCTCGGGATCATGGGGTCGGGATACTCCCGGTGAGGGGTGCGAGCGTGTCCACCGGCTCGGGATCTCTCGGCCGCGGAGCGCGCACCGCCTTTTCTCCGTGCGGGGGTTCCGCACCCAACGGCGGCGGCCCGCACCCCCGGGAGGAGGATGCGGGCCGCATGCTGCCGGGGGTGGTGGGAGATGAGGCTAAGCCGCGGCCAGGATCTCCGTGTCGGCGAACGCGTCGAGGTCGGCCAGGGAGATCGCGGCGCCGATCGGGGCGAAGAGCGCGGCGGTGACCAACTCGTGCGCAATCCCGCGGACAAGCACCCCCGCGCAGACGTCCGCGACCGCCTGCTCCAGGTCGGCTGCGTCGGCCGACATCCAGTCCGCGTGGAACGCGACGCTCAGCGCGCTGACCAGGACGCGGCCGACCTCGGCGAGACTCGATGGGTTCGGCACCCACGACGCCAGCGCCTCGGTCGCCATCGCCCGCGCCTCCAGGAGCCACGCGCCGCCCTCCGCGTCGCGCGCGTGGGCAACTACGGCCCGCAGCGCGGGCGCGCGCTCCGGGTCGAGGAACAGGGCGAGGCCGTCCAGCACGCGAAGGTTGTGGGCGTGATCCTCCGCCATCTCGGCGAGGATCGCGGGCGAGATGCGCGGCAGCGACGGACCGTCCGGGCCGGGGCCCGGGTTTCCGCTGCGCCCGTGCCACACGTCGGCCACGGTGCGCAGCACGTCGCGTGCGTCGCCGCGATCGAGCTGTACGCAGTAGCACTCGGGATCGCCGCTCGGGCAGACGTCGAGCTCGAACGTCCTCGCGAACGCGATCAGATGCTCGCGCAGCAGCTCCTCGCCGGCCGGGTCGGGCGCCCCGACCCACTGCGTGCTCACGGCGCGGAGCATCGCGGCGAGGCTCATCGTCTCCGGCTGGTCGTTGCCAAGGAAGCCGTGGGACCGCCCGATGCGCGACACGGCCTCGCGGGCCCGCAAGAGAACCGCGTCGCGGGCGCCGGCGGGGGTCTCCACCTGGTGTTCTTCGAGAGTCGAATCCATGCTCACCTCGTGTGAAAGTCGGTTTATCAGAGGGACGGCCCCGTGCGGGCGAGCTCGCGTCGGCGCTCGGGAAGCAGCTGGGTGAGGCCGGGGACCTCCTGCAGCATGCGCTGGCGGTCCTGCGGATGGAGTGCGCCGAACGCGTCGGCGAGCGCCTTCGTGGTTGGGGCGTGCAGCGAGTCTCGGGATTCGATCACCTGCGCCTTCTGCAGGGTCGCAGCCTCCAGACGCGCGGTGCAGGTGTCGCGCACCTGCTTCAGCGGGGCCTCGCCCGGGAGGTCGAGGCTGAGGGCGGCGTGCTTGCGCGTCACGTCGCGGGACGCCACCGCGTCCAGGTACCGCTCGCCGGCAGCCGCGGCGAGGACGCCGGCGCGCTCCAGGTCGGTCGGCGGCCGGACGAACAGTTTCAGCTTCCCGATCCGTACGCCGGTCTCCTCCCCGGCGGCTCCATTGCCGCGCAGCTCGCCGGCGGTGCCGAAGTCGCGCCCGAAGGTGGTGGCGAACTCGCTCGTGAAGGTCTCCGGCCGCTCGCGGAGCATCCCGAGGGTGCGGCGCTTCTCGTCGTCCGTGAGCTGCTTGAACGCCTGCTGGAACGCGTTGGGATCCTTGAACGCGTCCCGGATCTCCTTCGCGAAGCTGGTCGTCGCGGCGCGGACGTCTACGTCGGCGCGGTGGATCGCATCCGACCACTTCCGCACTTTCTCGCGGACGGCGTCGATCGCCTGAACGTCCGTCTGGAATGCGTCCCGCTCGCGGGCGCGCTTAGCCATCTCGCGGAAGCGCTCCGGGTCGAGGGTGCCCGCGGCCGCTTCGATCACCAGGATCCGGTCCACGTCATCCATCACCGAGCGGCGCTGCGCGCCCTGCGTGGCGACCTGGTCCAGCTCCGCGGCCGGGGGAAGGAAGGTGGGCCGGACGGTCCGGCGCATGGCCGCGATTCGCTCGGGGAACGTCGGCTCGCGTTCACCCTGCACGACCGCCTCGGGCAGACGCTCCCTGTCCACATGGAACTGGGGGCCGGGGACGAGACGGTCCTTCGCCGGTCCCCACAGCTTGGTGATCTCGCGCCTCATCCTCCGGGGGAGGCGCTTCGGCCTGAGTTCCGGGAGGGAGGTCATCTCCGCGATCGCCGCGTCGCTCAGGCCGCGCTTGGCGAGCTTGGGCTTCACCTCCTCCAGGAACTTCGCCACCGAGGCCTCGTGGCGGGCCAGCGCGCCCTGCCTCCACGGCGCCTCGCCCTCCAGCCCCTCGTCCGCGCCGGACGGCGTCGCGCTCCGGGCGTACGGGGTCTTGACGGTCCGCGTCGGCTCGGCGAACGGATTCGTCACGGCGACGCGTGCACCCTCGCCCTCCAGCAGCTGCGTGCGGGAATCCCAGCGCTGGGCGAGGAAGGCGCGCGCCTCGTGCCGCATGCCGGGATCCTCGATCTCGCCCGCCCGATCCCACGCGGCCCGGAAGAACTGCTTCCTGGCCGCATCCCATTCCGCGTCGCTCATCCAGCCCTCGGCCTCGGCTGCGCCGACGGTGGCACGGTCGTAGGGCGCGCCCTGAGCGAACTCGGGGTCCGCCGTGCCGATGCGGTACCCGTCGGGGGCCGGGATGGCGCCCGTATAGTCGGAGAGCGCCGGGACGCGTTCCTCGAGTTGGAACCCGTCGTATTCGGAATCGTCGCCCAGGTAGTCGATCTCGTTCTCGTCCCCCTTCGGCGCGGGCGCCAGGAACGCCAGAGCTTCGATCTCGCGGACGTCGGGAAGCTCCGCGCCCAGGTCGAGGCCGCTCCGGTACTCCCACCGCCAGGAGTCGATGTCCGACAGCCGGTCGGCCATGTCCTGGAAGCGCGGGTCTTGACGGAAGGTCCGTTGGGAGTCCTCGCGCGCCCGGCCCTCCCTCCAGAGGTTGTAGAGACCCGTCTCGACCGTGCCGTTGATGTCGTAGTCCGTTACGCAGAGGTTGTAGCTGCGCTCCCCCGGACCCAAATGCTGCCGGTTGTTGGCGGCGGTCTGGTCGTCAACGCCGAGTGCCCTGGCGTCCCCGAGCCGGGTGTCGAGCTTCCGGTACCCGCAGGAGACGCACTCCGTGAATCGCTGGGGGAACTGGCGCATCGGCCGGCTGCGCGCGCCGGTCAGCTTGGCGGGGTCGTGGAGCGCGGAGTAATGCGGCAGGCGCACGGACCCGGCGTACGTCGGCTCGGGAGCCGGACGCCGGATGGGGGGGAGTTGCGGGTCCGGCTGCTCGCGAGCGAGCCTCCGGTCGATCTCCCGCGCCATCGCCGCTGCCTGGCGGGCGACCTGGTCGGAGTCCACCTGCGGCCCGTCACGGGCGGCGGAAGCGGGCTGGGAAGCGAACGGAAGGTCGAATTCCTCCATAGGGGACCGGGCTGGGCAAGAAAGGAGGAGGCGCGCGGTCCGTCGGGCGGGGCGCGGGGCCTCGAATAGCCGAGGCGACCGCACCTGTGGTACCCCGGCTAAAAACAAGCGGTTCTTGGCGCTCCGGCCGCCACGGCAAGAAAAAACGGCCCCGGCATTGCTGCCGGGGCCGAGCGGGGCACTGCTCCGTAGGCTACGCGGAATCGCGGGTGTCGCGCGGACGCGGTGATGCGGCGAACGAGGTAAGCGTGATGCGGGCGACGTCCCCGTCCGACAGCCCCCGCTGCTCGTTGACGCGACGGCAGAGCTCGTCGGCCATCTGGCGCGTGGTACCCCAGTACCACGGCGTGGCGCACGGGCCGTTTCCGCGGAGGGCCCAGTATCCGGCCTCGCCCTCCATGATGATGCAGGGGACGTATCCCTCGGGGTCGAGTTCGGCCTCCAGGATCGCGTAGCAGTACGGCTTGCTGAGGTCCGGTCCGGCGGCGGGCGGGGTGGTCACTTCCATGGCGCGGTTGCCTTCAGTTGAGAGTGGGGCCGCCTACGCAGCACGGCGGTTCGCGGGCCGGTGGGCTGCGACCCTCGGCGCGTCGAAGAGCGCGAGCTGGGCCGATACCCGTTCGTGCTCCTCTTCCACCGCGACGCGGTTCTCGGCTTCACGCTCGATCCGGGCGATCTCGTCCCGCATCCTCGCGATGCGCCCCCGCAGGGTGCGGCCGTCACGCCGGATGGCGTCGGGCCAGTCGCGCATCACGGATTCGAGGAACGGACCGATGCGCTCACGCGTGAAGTTGTGGTGGTTCTCGAAGAACTCGGCACCGTGGACGTGCGTGTTCTCCGTCGAATCGTCGTGGCAGTATTCGTGGATCAGGATGTGGCCGAGCCTGTACCACTGCGCGAGCGTGGTCAACCCGCGAAGCTGTTGGCGCTCGAGGGCGATGTAGGTCGAGCCGTCGGTCCAGCCGGCGTAGATGTCGGATTCCCCGATCTTGAGCACCCGGCTCGCACGGTGGTCGGGGCACAGCGTGGACATGATCGCGCCACGGCTCAGGAACTCGATGACCAGTCGCTCCCACGGCTTCCACTGTGCTTCCGGCACGATGTGGTTCACCGCGGACAGTTCCGCCGCCGCGATCTCCAGGGCAACCGGGGTCACGGACGCCAGTCCGCCGTCCCAGAGGCCGCGGGCCTGGAGCAGCGTCACCAGTTCCAACACGGATCCGACGCGGAAGCGTTCCAGCGTGACGCTGGACAGTACGACTGCCGAGTTGAGCTGCATCAGCTTGTCGCCGCGGCCGTCGTACAGCTGGGCTGCCGCGAGCTGGGTGATGTGATGCTTGCGGACGTGGCGATCGAGCATGTCGATCGACCAGTGGACGCGGCGCACGTCCCCGAAGATCCGCAGGGATCGAAGGTTGTCTACGTGTGTCCCGGCGCGGACCTGGGCGATGACATACTCCCGCTGCTCCTCCGTCATCCGCTCACTCCGCCGGGCAACGCGGTCGCGGGCCCTCTGGTCGAGGTCCCGCTGCAGTCTGCGCCAGATCGGGCACTCGTCCATCACATCGTTTCGGGCGAAGTTCACCACCAGCTTCTGCTTCGCCACCACGGTGCCGCCGGTAGCGAACCGGCTCGAATCGTAATCCCTTACCCAGACCCCCAGGTTGTAGACGTCCACCGGCCCGGTCGTACGGAACCGGATGAAGTAGTCCTCGGTTTCGACGTCCCAGCGCTCGCTCGTGGGATCCCGGGAGACCTGGCGGCCGTTGAGGACGACGGGGATCGTGACGTATTTCACGTACTTCTCGACGTCCGCGAGACACCGGTCGAGCTGGGAGGGCAGCATACGGAGGTTGTCGTACAGGTCGATCCCGATCTTGCAGCCGGGAGCGTGCGGAAGGCCTTCCTGGAGGTCATACGCCGCCCCCATCAGCTTAACATCTACGTCCATCGCGTACGGGCCGGTCCTCCACTGGTTGCGGCCGTAGGCGAACAGCTGGCCCCTGCCCATCCTGAAGGCCGCGTATACCTTCTCCTCGGCTTCCTCGTGCGGCTGGCCGAAGGTCTCGAAGAACTTTTCGATCTCCTCCGCGTTGCGGAACCCCTTGCCGTCATCGGTGATCACCACGCCGGCCGTGGTCACCGAGATGTCGACGCGGGACGCCTTCGCGTCAACCGCGTTCATCACCGCTTCGAGCACCGCCTTGCCGAGAGACCCCGCCTGTCGCTGGATCACGTCGAGGAGAAGACGGGGGTGCATCTTGAACAGCCGCCGCTCCTGCGCGGGTGCGTCGATCATCGTCGGATCCGAAAGGTGAGGGACAGCGAACGGGGGGAGACACACGGGCGTGGCTCCCCCTGACTTTTGGGCTTCGCGGGATTCTTCAGGTGGTGCCGAGCTGGACCGTGGGTTCACCCTCCATGGCGTGCGCCCGACGGGCTGGTGCGCGACGATTACGGCGCTTCGCCCGAGCCGCCCGCGCGGGGCGCGCCCCGTCGAGCCGGTACGTCAGCGATCCGCGGGGGTCGGCGAGGATGGTGGAGCCGAAGTTGGTCAGGGCGACCGCCACCGGCCGGAACACCACGCCGCCGCCCTCGCCGGGGCCCGGGGGGTTCAGGCGGGCCTTGCGGTATTCCCACAACTCGCGCGCGAGCATCCCGCGCAGGCGCCGAACGTCTTCGGCCGTCTGGTGCGCGTGTCGGGGCTCGGTCGCGTCATGGTGCGTCAGGGTCCCCGCCGGGTGGGCGAAGCGGGTGGAGCTTCCGGCCGTCCGCTCGCCGAGCGCGAACTCGGCGCGCTCGGTCCCCCACATGATCACGCCCGTGTCGGGATTCCTCGGCTCCGGGCGCGCGGAATCCCACCGGCAGTCGAAGAACGGCACGGAACGGGGCAGGCGAACGCCGCAGAAGGTGCCGCCGCGTCGGGCGACGGGCACCTCCTCGTCTGGCACCGGGTCGAAGGTGTGCATGCCGGTCATCCCCTATGCGAGGAGCCGGAGCTGCGGCCCGTCCCCGACGTCGGCCACAGTGGGAACGGTGCCGCCCGGACGGGGGGCGGGCGCGGCCGCAACCGGGGCAGCGACGACTTGCAGCCCCACCACCGGCGTCGCTTCGTCGCCGGTCGCCGCGGGCGGGTCGGCGGACCGTGTCGCGTGCTCCGCCTCGGTCGGTGCCGACGAGTCAACCACCTCCGGCTCGGGCGCGCAAAGGTAGAAGCCGACCCCGTCGGTCGTATCCTGCAGGCGGCCGTCCGCGCGGGCCGCGTCAACGTCGGCCTTGGACATGAGCGCCCCCAGCTTGTCGAACGGGATCGTTCGAGTAAAGTTCGCTCCGCCGTTCCGCCAGTTGTCGTAGACGGTGACGGAGACGCGGTTCACTTTCACGATGGTCGACCACCCGGAGCCGGCCCCTCCCCGGCCGGGAGAGGCCCAGCACTGGCATGCGCCGCCCTTCTCGGGCTTGACCCGGTCGGAGGCGATGCCGCCCTGCTCTTCGAGCATGGCGCGCTCGTAGGCCAGGCGGTTGTCCAGGTGCCCGACCCAGCGGTCCGCCCACGCGATCGCGCGGTGGCACGTGGCGACGGCCAGGTCACGGGCCTGCTCGGCCGTGATGACGCCGCCGTCGAGGGCGCTCCAGAGCCCCATCGCACCCTCGTACTGGCTGGCCGGCAGCGCGCGCGGGTACTTGTCCAGCGGGAACTTGTAGGAGGTGCGGCTGTCGAAGTTGGCGATCGCCTTGGCACGGTCGAGCGTGATCTCCTCCTTGGACCACTCGCTCAGGAAATGCTCCGCCTGCTCTCGGTCGCGCACGTGGCCGCGGCGGTCGGCCTCCAGGCCGCGGATGCGCCGCGCACGCACGGCCGGCAACTCCTTGTACCGGGCGTGGAGGAGCGCGGCCCGAGCGCGCTCCTGCCAGTACGCCGACTGGTCCCACAGGCGGACCGCGCGGCCCATCCCGTTGTGGATCCGCGCGGCGTCCCTGCGGGCGCGCCCCTCGCTGTGGTGGCCGACCAGGATCGGCTGGCCGAACGGGATGCAGTCGGCGATGGCCTTGACCCCGGCACGCGCGCTTTCCGCCGCCTCCGCGCGCCGGTCGCTGAACTCGCCGAACCGCTCGGCGCGCTGCTCGGCGCGTTCCACCAGCGTCGTGTCTGCGTCCTCGATCTCGCCGCACAGCTCCAGCAGCAGGTCCTCGCGGTACGGGTGCCAGCCGGGCGCGAAGAACAGCTCCTGCTTCGGCGCGTACCGGAACCCGGCCGCACGGACGCGCTGGTAGGTCTCGGCGTCGAGGCGGGAGTCGCTGTAGAGCCGCAGCTTGTTGTCGTCGGGGGAATACGTGGCTCTGTAGGCGTTCGACAGTGAAAGCTACACGCGAGAGACGGAATTGGCGCCATTGCTGGACTTTCGTATCCAAAATCGTTGGATTCACCGAAAACATGTTGTACATGGATTTCTACTCCGCCTTGACTTCGCAGCAGGATTGG
>DASVQP010000115.1 GCA_036389135.1 Longimicrobium sp. | reverse complement strand
CATTGGTGCAGCTTCCGGGATTCGGTGCTGACGCGGTTTCAGATCCTTCGGCCTGCAAGCGATTGCGCAGACGCTGCTTACGGTCTGGCCGGCCTGAATAGAAACTAGGATGCCGCGTTGCGCTCCTCAGGCCGCCTTCCGCAGTTCCACCGTGTAGCCGAGCTTCTCCAGACGCCGCTGCAGGCGCCGAGCTGCGCGCTCGCCGTCGTGACGGTCGAAGTAGTCCGCTCCCAGATCCTGATAGTCGACGTCGTTCTGGATCATGTGGTAGATCGCACGCAGCATCGTGGCGGCCACCGCTAGGATCGCCTTCTGCTTTCCGCGCCGGGTCTTGATGCGGTGGTATCGCGCGCACAGGTAGCTGTCGCGCTTCTTCACCGCCGCCCACGCGCACTGCGTCATCTTGGCCTTGAGCCACCGCTGCCGCTTCGTCTTCGCCGGCTTCTTCTTCCCTCCGCTTTCCTTCAGCCCCGGCGCGACCCCGCTCCACGCCACCAGGTGATCGGCCGTGGGGAAGACGCTCATGTCTACCCCGATCTCCGCCACGATCGCCGCGGCCGCGTCCTCCTTCACCCCCGGCATGGTGATCAGGTGCGCCACGACGCGGCGAAAGGGCTCGAGCTGCTCCTCGATCCTGCTCTCCAGCGAGGCGATGAGTTCGTCAAGCCCGTCGATGTGCCGCAGGTGCATCAAGATCATGAAGCGGTGGTGATTGGTCACGCAGCCTTCCAGCGCGCGCGTGAGTTCCTGCTCCGAGGCCTTCACGCGCCGGTCCGCCAGCTTCGCCATCACCCGCGCGTCCGTCGCGCCGTTGGCCAGCGCCAGGAGCATCTTCCGCCCGCTCACCCCGGTGATGTCCGACAGCACGCTCGCCAGCTTGATGTTGGCATCCTCCAGCACCTTCTGGATGCGCTGCACCTCGCGCCCGCGCTCGTGCATCCACTGCGTGCGGGTACGCGTCAGATCACGCAGCGTCTGGATCTCCTCCGGCGGCACAAAGCTCGGACGGATCAGCCCGTGCGCCAGCAACTCGGCGATCCACTCGGCATCGCTCTCGTCGCTCTTGCGCGCCGATACGTTCTTCATCGCCTTCGCGTTGCCCAGGATCTGCACGAACGACCCCGACAGGATGTGCCACACCGGCTTCCAGTACACTCCGGTCGATTCCATCGCCACGTGCGTGACCTCCAGTCTGAGCAGCCAGTCCAGCAGCCGCAGCAGCTCGCGCGTGCTGGTCCCGAACCGGGACGAACGGCGCTCGACGTGGTCCCCCTTGGCGAGCCGTGCGCAAGCAACCACCAGGTCCTTGTGCACGTCCAGCCCGGCACAACGCGGATGGATGACTTCCATTCTTCACCTCCAGTCGGAAGGTCCCGTGGTGCCGGCGTGGAGTCCCCGATCTGGAAATCTGAATGTCGCGCTCGCGAGGGGCCTTGCGGCCCGGCAGCAATCCGTGGTGCTCTCAGGACTCCGGGTCTGACTCAGGAACGGGCTCGCTCGCACCAATGCCGTTACCGACCTCGCTGCCGACACCACGCTCCAATTTACGCTCCCGCACCCGTTTCATCCTCCGTGGTCGCGCGCAGCGCGGTGACAACTCAGGATGACGTCGGGGCGGGCGGCACGGATACACAAACTGAATTCACGGATTCGGTATAACAGGGGATTTCAGCCGCCGCCGATCGTGGGAGTGCCCTCGCGGTCCGGGGTGACG
>DASVQP010000114.1 GCA_036389135.1 Longimicrobium sp. | reverse complement strand
CGGGGGGGAGGTGGAGTTCCTGGGACGGCTGGACGACCAGGTGAAGGTGCGCGGCTTCCGCATCGAGCTGGGGGAGGTGGAGGCGGCGCTGGCGCGGCAGGCGGGGGTGAGGGCGGCGGCGGCGGCGGTGCGGGGAGAGGGCGCGGAGCGGCGGCTGGTGGGCTACGTGGTGGCGGAGGCGGGAACGAGGGGAGAGGCGGTGCGCGAGGCGGTGCGGCGCGAGCTGCCGGAAGCCATGGTGCCGCAGGTGGTGATGCTGCTGGAGCGGCTCCCCCTCGCCTCCACCGGCAAGCTGGACCGTGCCGCCCTTCCCCAGCCGGAGTTCGGCGGCGAAGCCGGGCACTACGCCGCCCCCCGCACGGCCGTGGAGGAAGCGCTGTGCGGCATCTGGGGAGAGGTGCTGGGGGTGGAGCGCGTGGGGATCCACGACAGCTTCTTCGACCTCGGCGGCCACTCCCTGCTGGCCACGCGCGTGGTGGCGCGCGTCCGCCAGATGCTGCAGGCCGACGTTTCGTTCCGGGCCCTCTTCGCGAGCCCCACGGTGGCCGGCCTTTCGGCGGCCATCGACGAAGACCCGGCCGTACGGGCCCGGGCACATCGCGCCGCGGAGATCCTGCGTGCGCTGGCCCAGCTCTCCGAAGACGAGGCAGAGGAAATGTTGATGACGAAGACGCCCGCCGCGGAGATGGCCCGATGACGCTGCCTTCCGTGGACCTCGCGGCGCTCTCCCCCGCCAAGCGGGCACTCTTCGAGGCGCTCCTCAGGGAACAGGGAGACGCCGCCGACACGGGGATCCCGCGCCGGGGTGCGGGCGATCCCGTGCCGCTCTCCTTCTCGCAGGAGCGCCTCTGGTTCCTGGACCAGTACGAGCCCGGGACGCCGCTCTACAACGTCCCCGCCGTGGTGCGGGTGCGCGGCGCCCTGGACGCGGCCACCTTCCAGCGGAGCCTGCGCGAGGTGGTGCGCCGCCACGAGGCGCTCAGGACCACCTTCCGCGCCGCGGAGCAGGGCCCGGTGGCGGTGGTGGACCCCGACCCGCGGGTGGAGCTTCCGCTGGAAGACCTCTCCGGGCTCCCCGCGGCGGAGCGCGACTCGGAGCTGCGGCGGCTGGCCGACGACGAAGCGGGGCGCCCCTTCGACCTGGCGGCGGGGCCGCTGCTGCGCGCGCGCCTGGTGCGCATGGCCGGTGACGAGCACGTCCTCCTCCTCACCCTGCACCACATCGTGAGCGACGGGTGGAGCATGGGCGTGCTTCTGCGCGAGCTGGGGACGCTGTGCGAGGCGTTCTCCCGCGGCGAGCCGTCGCCCCTCCCCGATCTCCCGGTGCAGTACGCGGATTTCGCGGCGTGGCAGCGCGCCCAGCTGGCCGGCGACCGGCTGGAGCGGGAGCTGGGCTACTGGCGCGAGGGCCTCGCCGGCGCGCCCGCCCTGCTGGAGCTCCCCACCGACCGCCCGCGGCCGGCCCGGCAGGGGCATCGCGGGGCCGAGGAGCGCGTCCCCCTTCCGGCGGAGCTGCGGCGCGGCCTCCAGGAGCTGGCCCAGCGCGAAGGGTGCACCCTGTACATGGTGCTGCTGGCGGCGTTTCAGCTGCAGCTGTCGCTGTACAGCGGGCAGGAGGACGTGGTGGTGGGAACGCCGGTGGCCGGGCGCGTGCGCCCGGAGCTGGAGGGGCTGGCCGGCTTCTTCGTGAACACCGTCGCGCTCCGCACCCGCCTGGCCGGCGATCCCCCCTTCCGCGAACTCCTGGCGCAGGTGCGCGAGGGGGCGCTGGACGCCTTCCAGCACCAGGAGGTGCCGTTCGAAAAGGTGGTGGAGGCGCTGCGGCCGGAGCGGTCGCTGGCACACGCCCCCGTGGTGCAGGTGATGTTCGGCGTGCAGAACGCGGCGGCCTCCGGCTTCTCCGGCGCCACGCTGGAGCTGAGCCGCATGGAGAGCCGCGGGACCTCGGCGCGCTTCGACGTCTCGCTGGTGGTGGGGGGGACGGAGCCGGACTCGTGGATCGCCTGCGGGTACCGCACCGACCTGTTCGACGCCGCCACCATCCGTGCCCTGCTGGACCGGTACCTCGTCCTCCTGCGGGCCGTGGTGGCCACGCCCGGGGCCCGCCTCTCCGAGCTCTCGATGGTGGACGACGACGAGCGCGAGCGGCTCGCCACCTCGGGCGACGGGCCTGCCCTGGAGCCCCCCGCCGGGTTGCTCCCCGCGCTCTTCGAGGCGCAGGCCGCCCGCACCCCGCACCGGGTGGCGGTGGTGGACGCGGGCGAATCGCTCACGTACGCGGAGCTGAACGCGCGCGCCAACCGCCTCGCCGCCTACCTGCGGCGGCACGGTGTGGGGCCGGAGGTGCGCGTGGCGCTCTGCATGGAGCGCGGCGCCACCACCCTGGCGGCCCTCCTGGGGGTGCTCAAGGCGGGCGGCGCGTACGTGCCGCTGGACCCCGGGTACCCGCCCGACCGCCTCGCCTACGTGCTGCGGGACAGCGGCGCACGGGTGCTGCTGACGCGCCGCGGGGCCGCGCCGGCGTGGGCCGGCGAGGGGGTGCGGGTGGTGCCGCTGGAGGAGGCGTGGCCGGAGGTGGAGCGCGAGCCCGCCGGCAACCCCGCGCCGGCCGCGCGCGCCGGCAACCTCGCCTACATCATCCACACCAGCGGGAGCACCGGGCGCCCCAAGGGGGTGATGGTGGACCACGGCGCCTTCGCCCACTTCCTCGCTACCCTGCGCGCGACGCTGCGGCTGGGCGAGGACGACGTGCTCCTGGGGCTCACCACCCTCTCGTTCGACATCGCCGGCCTGGAGCAGTTCCTTCCCCTCGTGGTGGGGGCGCACGCCGTGATGCTGGACCGCGAGACCGCCGCCGATGGCCGGTTGCTGGCGGAAGCGGTGCGTGCTTCCGGGGCCACCCTATTGCAGGCGACGCCCGCTACCTGGCGCATGCTGCTGGATGCCGGGTGGCCGGAGGGGGTGCGCGTGCAGGGAGTCTGCGGCGGCGAGGCGCTCCCCCAGCAGATGGCGGCGGATCTGCGGCGGCGGTGCGACCGCCTGTGGAACCTGTACGGCCCCACCGAGGTGACGGTGTGGTCCACCGGCGCCCTGGTGGAAGCCGATCCGGAGTTCGTGGGCATCGGGCGCCCGCTCCCCAACGTCCGCGCGCGCGTGCTGGACGCCGCGCTGCGGCCCGTGCCGGCCGGGGTGCCGGGGGAGCTGTTCCTGGGCGGGGCGCAGGTGGCGCGCGGCTACCTGGGCCGCCCGGGGCTCACCGCCGAGCGCTTCCTGCCGGACCCGTACGCGGGGGAGCCGGGGGCGCGGATGTACCGCACGGGAGACCGGGTGAGGTGGCGGGCGGACGGGACGATGGAGTTCCTGGGGCGGGTGGACCACCAGGTGAAGGTGCGCGGCTTCCGCATCGAGCCCGGCGAGATCGAGGCGGCGCTGCGGGCCGAGCCGGGGGTGCGCGACGCCGTGGTGGTGATACGCGAAGACGTGCCCGGCGACGCACGCCTGGTGGCGTACGTGGTGGGCGGAGCGGACGGGGGCGTGCTGCGTGAAGCGGTGCGGACGCGCCTCCCGGAGTACATGGTGCCGGCGGCGGTGATGGTGCTGGAGCAGCTGCCGCTCACCCCCAACGGCAAGGTGGACCGCAGGGCCCTCCCCGCGCCCGAGTACGAGGCGCAGGCGTACGTGGCGCCGCGGACGGAGGCGGAGAGGGCGCTGGCGGGGATCTGGGCGGAGGTGCTGGGGGTGGAGCGGGTGGGGGTGGAGGACGACTTCTTCGCGCTGGGCGGGCACTCGCTGCTGGCCACGCGGGTGGTGGCGCGGGTGCGCGCCGCCCTGGGCGTGGAGCTGCC
>DASVQP010000113.1 GCA_036389135.1 Longimicrobium sp. | reverse complement strand
CACGTTTCCCGACGCGTGAGCGAGCAAGGTGAGCCGGTACGGTCGGGAAGGTGCGGGCCAGCGCGGCACGGCGCCGACCGCAGGGACCTACTCCGTCACCGGTCCCGTTGGCCAGGCAGGAAGGCTCCGCCATCCGTCGGGCGCAGCGCCTCGAACATCTCGGTCACCGCGGCATAGTCGCGGTAACCGCAGCGCGCCAGCGGCTGCGCGGCAGCCGTGTCGAACCGCCCGTTCCGCAGATACGCGTCGTCGATGTGGACGCCGACCACCTGCCCGATGATGAGCCAACCCTCCAGCGGCTTGCCGTCCACATCGTGGAACCGCATGGAATGCACCACCCGGCATTCGAGCGCGGCCGGTGAGGCCGCGACACGCGGGGCGTTCACGATGCGGGACGGCGCCGTCGCCAACCCCGCGGCCTCGAACTCGCTCTCACCGGACGCCAGCGCCCCGGAGGAGATGTTCATGGCCTCGAAAAGGGGGCGCGTGCAGAGGTTGAAGACGAACTCGCCCGTCGCGATGGCGATGCCCGCGCTGTGCTTCATCGTCTCGCTGGTGAAGGCGAGCATGGGCGGCCGCGAGTGGACCGCGTTGAAGAAGCTGTAGGGCGCGAGATTGGTCCGCCCATCGGTGTCGACCGTGGAGATCCAGCCGATCGGCCGCGGCGCGACGATGGCCTTGAAAGGATCGTAGGGCAGGCCGTGGCCGTGCCGGGGCTCGTAGAACATGGCGGATCCCTCGCTACCGGTTTCTGCTTGTACAGCGCTGTAGGCTTTGATGCTCCTATAGAGGTCAAGCACCGGTTTGCTCTGGGTGGGCTGCTCTGGGCGCGCGGCAGAGATGGCCGAAGATCTCGCGCGCCACGAAGCGCTTGAGACAGCGGATGATCTCCGGCTTGCTCTTCCCCTCCGCGGTGCGGCGTCGGGCGTAGTCGATGGTGGGTCGGTGGGCGCGCATGCGCATGACGACCACGCGCTTCTACGCTTGGCTGCGCGCGAGCCCCAACCTCCAGACCAGGGCCGAGGGGGATGCCGAGCTGCGCGGGACGCCGCGTCCACGGTGCACCTGTGTGGTCCCAGGGAGCGATGGTGCATCTTTGACCCACGAGGGGGAGGATGCGCTATGGGCCCGCCCGCGGCTGGCGCCAGTCGCCCGGCGGAACGCCTGGCACGCCGGGTATCACGCGCTCTCCCCCGCCGGCCAGCGCGACCGCAGCGCCGCGACCAGGCCGTCGAGCACCGCCGCCTCGGGCTGCACCGCCTGCGCCAGCGCGGGTGGGCCGGGCCAGCCGGCATCGGGAAAGGCGACGCCGGCATGCTCGCGCTGCCCGGCATAGCGCGGGAAGACGTGGAAGTGCACGTCCGGATCAACCATCATGAGCATCAGGTAGTTGATCTTTTCGTAGCCCACGAAGTCCCGCAGCATGCGCTCCACGCGCGCGACCACTCCGTGCAGGTCGGTGAAGGCTTGCGGGCTCACCGCGCCGAAGGCGGTGGCCGGTTCGCGGCAGACGAGGACGAGGGAGCCGAGCGTGACCTGCTGCGGGCGGACCAGCACGGACCAGTGCGCCGTCTCGGCGACGAGCGTGCCGGGGAAGCCGAACTTTTCCGATGTGGCGTTCGCCATGCGGGACCTCGGGAACCGGCGAGCCGGGGGGCGCCGCGCGGTTGCGGCTTCGGGCCCCTATAACCTTCGCAGGAAGACACGGCCAACGCCGTACAACGCGGGGCGGCCTCGCTCTCCTTCTCCTGATCGGCTCGGCCGCCCGGCGGGGGCAAGCCGCACGACAGCGCGGTCCGTGCACCGAGATGCCGCAGCGAGGAAGCAGCGCCGGCCCGGCGCCGCGATCCATTCGGAGACTCGCCCCAGCGCGCCACGCCGTCCCCGTATCCTTCGGCGCCGGGAAGGTGACTCCGGCGAGGTGTTTTTGTGCCTGCCT
>DASVQP010000112.1 GCA_036389135.1 Longimicrobium sp. | reverse complement strand
CGGCAGAGACATTCCCCGCCGGACATATTGCTGACGACACCCGAGCAGGTGGCGCTGTTCTGCGCCTGGGAGGGCGCGCGCGACTACTTCCGCGATCTGAAGACGGTGGTGGTGGACGAGGCGCACGCGATCCAACCGAGCAAGCGGGGCGACCTGCTGGCGCTCGGTCTGGCGCGGCTGCAGGCGTTCGCGCCGGGGATGCGGCGGGTGGGGTTGTCGGCGACGGTGCAGGACCCGGACATGCTGCGCCGCTGGCTGGGGCCGGAGACGGACCTGGTGCTGGGGGAGCCCGGCGCCCCGCCCGTGGTGGACGTGCTGCTGGCGCAGGAGCGGGTGCCGTGGTCGGGCATCACGGCGCAACACGCGATGCCGGAGGTCTACGAGGAGATCAAACGGGCCACGACGACGCTGATCTTCGTCAACACGCGCTGGCAGGCGGAGTTCGCGTTCCAGGAGCTGTGGCGGCTGAACGAGGAGGGCCTGCCGATCGCGCTGCACCACGGCAGCCTCGCGCCCGAGCAGCGGCGCAAGGTCGAGGCGGCCATGTCCCGCGGGGAATTAAGGGCCGTGGTGGCCACCTCGACGCTCGACCTCGGCATTGACTGGGGCGCGGTGGACCTCGTCATCCAGCTCGCGGCGCCGAAGGGCGCCAGCCGGCTCGTTCAACGAATCGGTAGAGCCAACCACAGACTGGACGAGCCCTCCCGCGCGCTACTGGCGCCCGCCAACCGTTTCGAAATGCTCGAGTGCCAGGCCGCGCGCGAGGCGGTGGCGGAGGGCGCGCTGGACGGCGACCCGGCGCGCGACGGCGCGTTAGACGTGCTGGCTCAACACGTTATGGGCGCGGCGTGCGGCGAGCCCTTCCAGGCGGACCGGCTGTACGACGAGGTGCGACTGGCGGCGCCCTACCAGGGCCTACCGCGGGAAGACTTCGACCGCGTGGTCGAGTTCGTGTCGTCGGGCGGGTACGCGCTGCGCACCTACGACCGGTTCAAGCGGATCGTGAAGGGCCGCGACGACCTCTGGCGCGTGCGCAACGGGCTGATCGCGCAGCGGCATCGCATGAACGTCGGGGCAATCAACGCGCCGAGCACGCTGAACATCAAGGTGCGGACCGGTCGGCGCGGCGGCCGCAAGATCGGCGAGGCGGAGGAGTTCTATTTCGAACAGATCACCGTCGGGGACACGTTCGTCTTCGCGGGGCAGGTCTGGCGCTTCGAGGGCGTCGAGGGCGTGGACGCCATCGTCAGCGCCTCCAAGGATACGGAGCCGAAGATCCTGAGCTGGGGCGGCAGCAAGTTCGCGCTGTCGACGTACCTGGCCTGGCGCGTGCGCCGGATGATCGCCGACGAGAGCAGCTGGGTGCGCCTACCCGAGGACGTGCAGGAGTGGCTGCACGCGCAGAAGAAGCGCTCGCACATCCCGCGCGAGGACGAGTTGCTGATCGAGACGTTCCCGCGCGGCAAGCGCTGGTATCTGGTCTGCTACCCGTTCGAGGGGCGGCTGGCGCACACCACGCTGGCCATGCTGCTGGCGCGCCGGATGGACCGGGCGGGCCTGGGGCCGCTGGGGTACGTCTGCAACGACTACGCGC